>CAWBNP010000001.1:0-28585 GCA_963790245.1 uncultured Thermoleophilaceae bacterium | reverse complement strand
AGCACCGCCCGGGCCTGTTCGAGCCCGAGCCGAGCGGCGGCAACCGGATCGGAGCCGAGCACCTGCTCGTAGTAGCGGTAGGCCTCGAACTCGACCGAGTAGGCACCTCCGTAGCGGCCGGCGCGGAGCTGAGCAATCAACCGTTCCCAGGGCACGGTCCCCTCGCCGAGCATGCAGAAGATGAAATCCTCGCCCTCCTCGCCCGGGCTCCCGAAGGCGTCCTTGAGGTGGACGTGGACGATCCGCTCCGCCCACTCCTCGGCGAGCGCAACCGGATCGTCCCCGCTGACGGCGAAGTGGCTTGGATCGAATGTGACCGCGCACGGCAGCTCCGCCAGAACGCGACGGGCGCCGGCGGCGTCGGCGGCGAGCGTCCCCCAGCAGGGCTCGAGCGCGATCGTGACCCCGAGCGGCTCCGCGTGCGCGCAGGCCGCCTCGAGCGCACCGAGCGCCCGCGACCAAGCGGCCTCGTCCCAGTCGCGGCGGGCGCCGGGCTCCCAGAGGTTGGGCCCAGTGAGGGTGTTGACGATCCCGATCCCGGCCTCGTGCGCCGCCTCGATCGCCTCCTTGGTCCGCTCGAGCCCGCCGTCGGGGTCGCTGGCGAGGTCGTGCTGGGCGGAGAGCACCGAAGCCGGCGCCAGCAGCTCATCGAGGTGGGCCGGGGTCCACTCCACCTCGTCGTAGCCGAGCCCGGTCAGAGCCGCCGCGACGTCGCCGGCCTGCTGCTGCTCGAAGTCGAGTGCCGCGAGGAACGCGATCCGCGGCGCAGCTGCGCTCACAGCGAGCCCTCGACGTGGGCGAGGGCGCTCTCGAAGCGGTCGAGCATCGCCTCGATCTTCTCCACCGGCGTGTTCACTGCCGGCTTCAGCTTCAGCACGTTGCCGAGCTCACCGAAGACGGGTCCGCTGCGGCCGATCATCAAGCCGCGCTCGAAGGCCGCCTCCGTGACCCGTGCCGCTTCGTAGTTCGCCGGCTCCTTCGTATCGCGGTCGAGCACGAGCTCGATTCCGATCATCAGGCCCTGACCGCGCACCTCGCCGATCAGGCGCGAGTCCTCCTGCAGATTCCGGAGGCGGGCGAGGATCAACTCGCCCATGCGCTCGGCGTGACCGGGAAGATCGTCGGCAACCATCTTGTCGGTCATCGCCAGTCCGGCCGCGCAGGAGACCGGGTGCCCGGCCATCGTGAATCCGTACTCCCAGCCGGCCAACTCTGAATACTCCTCCGTCGCCAGCGTCGCCGAGAGCGGGTAGCCGCCGCCGAGAGCCTTGCCGAGCACGATCAGATCCGGCTCGACGTCGTTCTCGGGCCTGGTGCATGCGTACATCGGCCCGCAGCGGCAGAGCGCCCCCTGGACCTCGTCGGAGATCAGCGGCACCTCGTGCTTCTCGCAGATTCCCTTGACCTTCTTCATGTAGCCGTCGGGTGCCGGGACCATGCCGCCGTTCGCCTGGAAGGGCTCGACGATGACCCCGGCGGGCTTGTGCGTGTGCGCCCGCTCCAGAGCCCAGTCGACGGCATCGGCACAGGCGAGCCCGCAGGTCTCCCGCTCGAGACCCAGCGGGCAGCGGTAGCAGTAGTACTGCGGAACCCGGATCTGCCGCTTCAGGTAGGAGTCCAGACCGCGGTTCGACTCCTCGTACATGCCCGGATGCACGTACGTAAGCGGGATCGTCCCGAAGGTGCGCCCGTGGAAGGCGCCGTCCAGGCAGACGAAGTCGCTGCCGCCGGTACGGCGCATCGCCAGGTGCATCGCACCCTCGACGGCACCGGCGCCGCTGAGCGCGTAGAGCACCTTCGAGATCCCACCCGGAGCGAGCTCGGCGAGGCGCTCCGCGTAGCGGGTGCGCGGCTCGGACTCCCAGACCGGAGTGGTGTACTCGACCGAGTCGAGCTGCTCGTCGACCGCGGCTCGGATCGTCGGGTCCCCGTAGCCGAGGTTGACCACCCACTCGCCCGAGATCGCGTCCAGGTACTCGGTGCCGTCGGCGCCGATCACGTCGACGCCACGGGCCCGGGCGATCCCGAGCGGCTCGTCGCCCATGCACTTGAGCACGTGCGCCTCGCTCGCCGCACGCAGCTCCTCGTAGGAGGAGTAGTGCCGCAGCAGCCCGTCCGAGCGCCCGCTCAGGTCGGGCTCCGGCTCGATCCCGTCGCTGGGTCGATCGTTCACTGCGCCGCCCCGCTCAGGCGCCCGCTGGGGCGTCTTCGAGGTACGCCGGCTTCGGTAGGTCCCAGTGGCCGGCGTTGATCCCCTCCGTGTCGGCCGGCTCGGTCGAAAGCTCAAAGTCGATCAGGTAGGGGCCGCCGCTCGCGATCCCGCGCTCGATCGCGGGACCGACCTGGTCGGCCTCGGCGACGCGCTCGCCCTCGCAGCCCATCGCCTCGGCGATCGCAACGAAATCGACCGGCCTCTCCTCGCCGCGATCGTCGGTAAAGCGGACGCTGAAGGCGCGGTCCTCGCCGAACATGCCCCGCTGGAAGTCGCGGATCGAGGTCCAGCCGGAGTTGTTGAGGCAGGCGATGACGATCGGGATCCCGATCTCGGACGCGAGCGAGAGCTCCTGCACCGTCATCAGCAGATCGCCGTCGCCGGCCATCCCGATCACCGGCCGGTCGGGCTGGGCGAGCTTCGCACCGATCGCCGCCGGCAGGGTGTATCCCATCGTCGAGAAGCCGCCCGGCGAGAGGTGGGTGCGAGGCTCGTAGCTGAGGAACTCCTGGAAGGCCTGGATCTGCGGGTGGCCGGCGGATGCGATCGAGATCGTCTCCCGCGGCGCGACCTCGCGGATCTCGTGCAGGACCCTGCTCATCGAGAGGCGACCTTCGCGCCAGCGCCCGCGGATCTGATCGCGCCACGCGGACTTCAGGGCGCCGACCTCCCCGGCGTACTCGGCGCGATCGATCGCGGCGCCGCCACTGCGATCTCGGACCGCGTCGAGCAGGTCGGCAAGCCCGGAGCGCGCGTCGCAGACGGCCCCGACCTCGGTCGGGTAGTTCTTGCCGATCTCGTTCGCGTCGATGTCGAGATGGATGATCGTCATCGGCTCGCTGAAGGACTGTCCGTCGACGTAGGACGAACAGGTCTGCTCCGCGAAGCGGGTGCCGACCGCCAGCAGGACATCGGCATCGCGGGTGATCTGGTTGCCACGCTGGTGCCGTTGGCCCCGGTGTGCTCAGCGGAAAGCGGGTGATCCTCGGGAAACACCCCCTTCGCGGTCATCGTCACGACCACCGGAGCGACCAGCTCCTCAGCGAGCGCGCGGAGCTGTGCGGAGGCCTCAGCCTGGACGAAGCCACCGCCGGCGAGGATCACCGGCCGCTCGGCGGCGAGCAGTAGCTGGCGGCGCGGTCGATGTGGTGGGAGTCGGGCGTGACCCTTCCGGCGGCCGGTGCAGCCCGGTGTCGGGTACCGCGATCCCCGTGGCGGCCGCCTGCACGTCCATCGGCAGCTCGACGTGCACCGGGCCGGGCCGTCCGCTGAGCATGGGGTTGAAGGCGCGTATGATGAACCGAGCCGTTCGTCGGTGCCGGCCACGAACTGCGCTTGATGATCGGTTCGAACATCGCTCGTAGTTGGCCGACTGGACGTTCGAGCTCCTGCAACACGGCGCGCCCGTACATGTAGCTCTGCGGGCCGCCGGTCAACGCGACCAGCGGGATCGAGTCGACATAGGCGGTCGCCAGTCCGATGGCGGTGTTGATCGAGCCAGGACCGATCGAGGTCATCGTGGCAAGCGGCCTGCCGCAGGCGCGGAAGTAGGCGTCGGCGATGTGGGCGGCCGACTGCTCGTGCCGCGGCTTCAGGACCTCGATCCTGTCGGCCCGATCCTTGAAGGCGTCGAACAGCGCCATGTCCCCGTGCCCTGGAATCCCGCAGACGTACGGCATCCCTCGGCGATCAGGTACTCGGCAACGATCTCTCCACCGGTCATCGACATCGAACTCACTCCTTCGCGCGGTCCGCTCCCGCGGCCGCGCTCGACTGCTCTGTTTCTCCCCCGCCCAGCTGTGGGCGCTGCGCCCGCAGAACCGAGATCGGCCCGCCGCCACGGCGCAGGCCGACGTCGACCAGGCCGGCCTCGGCGACCCACTCGCCGATCTCGGCTTCGCTCCAGGTGCCGCCGCCCTCGTTCTCGACGAGCATCATCAGGCTGAACATCGCCAGCGCCGGCGGCTGTGGATCCCCCTCGCCGATCACCCACTCGTAGACGAGCAGGGTCCCTCCAGGCTCGAGCAAGGAGGCGGCCTCCGCGAGGTAGCGGCGGCAGCGCTCCGGCGGGTGGTCGTGAAGGATGTTGGCGAGCAGGACGAAGTCCCACCGCTCGTCCCCGGGGCGCCCGAAGCGAGGCTCGTCCAGGTCGCCGGCGAGGAAGCTGAGCTCAGGATGGCGCTCGCGCAGAACCTGCTCGACGCCGGGCAGATCGAGCACTGTCGGCTCCAGACCGGGCACCGCCGCGGCGAGCGCCGCTGCGTGCGAGCCGGCGCCGCCCCCGACGTCGAGCAGGCGACCGCCGCCGCCCTCGAGCCCGGCGAGCCCGGGAAGCTCGCCGCCGAAGCGGCCGGCGAGATCGTCGAGCGCCCGCAGGAACGCGTGGGCCGTCTCCGGATCCTCGTCGAGACGCTGCCGCCAGGGCGCGATCTGCGCGTGTCCGTCGCGGACCGTCTCCTCCAGGCCCGCCCAGGCGTTGTAGAAGAACCACTCCTTCTCGACGATCTCCACGATCGAAGCGGGCGCCGAGCGCGCCAGCGGCGCCGCCGCGTCGCTGAGCTCGAAACCGTCTTTGCTCGCCTCGGCCAGCCCCTGAGCGGTCAGCGCCCGCAGCAGGGCCAGCGTCGCCCGCGGGTGCGTCTTGCAGTGCTCGGCTACCTGCTCGGCGCTCCGAGCGCCGGACGCGATCGCCTCGGCGACACCGGTACGGACCGCGGCCGCGACCAGGGCGCTGTCCTGGTAGGCGGTGATCATCGCCAGCGGATCGGCCGCGCCGGTGCGTTCAGGGCGGGGGCTCACGCCGCCCTCCTGAGGCTGCGGGCCGCCTTCGCGGCATCGCGCAACAGGGAGATCTGGGTCTTGATCCGCTCCCCGCGCGACTCGCGCCTGAGGCCGAGCTCGGCGAGCACGACCGCTGCGGTGTTGCGCCCCGGCACGCCGGTGACGCCGCCGCCGGGATGGGTGCCCGCCCCGGTCAGGAAAAGACCCTCAACCGGGGTCCGGTAGCGCGAGAGCGAAGGCGAAGGACGGGTTCCGAGCAGCTGGTCGAGCGACATCTCGACGTGGTTCGGGTTTCCCTGCGGGTTGCTGTTGCGCTCCACCCAGTCATCGGGCCCGGTCAGGACCCGCTCGACGATCGGCAGCTCGGTGCCGAGCGCGCGCTCTGCGGCGCACCAGGTGCGATTGGCGGCGCTCTCGAGCTCGGCCTCGGTCCAGGCCCCGGACTCCGGCCGCCAAGGGACCCACGTCGAGAGCCAGACCGAGTGCCGGCCATTTGGCGCCCAGCCGGGCTCGAGCACCGACGGGAAGGCGATCATCATCGTCGGCCGCTCGGGCAGTAGGCCGAGCCGGATCCGGGCGAAGCCGCGCTCGATGTCGGCGTCGGTGTTCGGTGAGAGCATCAGCCCGCGTTCGAAGCCGGGCGGCCCCGGCAGCTCCGGCAGGTCATCGATGATCGCGTCGACCTTGAGCTCAGAGACGTTGTGCTCACCGACGTGGATCCGGTCGATCTCGGCGCGCAGGCGGGAGTCGATCGCCTCGGGCGGGACCAGTCGGTCGAAGAGTCGCTTGGCATCGATCTGCGAGACCACTGCCCGCCGAGCCTCGATCCGCTCGCCGCCGGCAACGACGGCGCGGGCGCGGCCGCCGCTCACCTCGACGGACTCGACCGGCACCCCGGTGCGCAGCCGGCCGCCCGCTGCCTCGAGGCAGCGGACGAGCGCATCGACCGTGCCCCGCGAGCCACCCATCGGCCGGGCCGAGGGCTCGCCGTGATTGGCAGCCAAGAACAACACCCCGGCGCCCGTGCCGGGATCGTCGGGCGGCTGCTGGGAATGCGCGGCCCAGTGCTCGAGGACCCCGCGCAGACGTGGATCCTCGAATGCGCCGCGGGTGACGCTGCGCGCCGAGGCGAGCAGGGTCTGGATCATCCGCCTTCCCTCGGAGCCGAGCGTGGCATCGGCCAGGGCCGCGAGCTCCCGGAGGCTCGGCGGCGGTCCCGCCTCGCTCTGGCGGAGCACGTTCATCGCCGCGCTGGAGAAGCGGGAGAACCGCTCGTAGCGGCGCGCCTCCTCGGCGCCGACGACGGGCGTCAGCTCCTCGACCGTGCGCTCGAGCGAGTTGTAGAAGGGCAACGCCGAGCCGTCGTCGCAGGGCGCCAACGTGATCTCGTCGCGGAGATGGAAGCCAAGGCCGTGCCGCGTCTCGAGCTCCAGATCCTCGGAGACGCCGCTGGCCCGGATACCGCCGTGCTCGTAGGCACCGAGCTCGATCCGGCCGCGACCGTCCGGCAGCTCCATGGTCGCGATGCAGCCACCCGGCTCGGATGCGGCCTCGACGACCTCGACCTCGAGCCCGGCGCGGGCCAGATAGGCCGCGCAGACGAGCCCGTTGTGGCCGGCTCCGATGACGACGACGTCGGCGCTCATGCGTCGGCCCCCCACGTGGTCTCGTCGGAGGCGTAGCTCGACTCCCCTTCCATCCCTGCCCGGCGCACGAGCGCGATCCCGGCCTCGCGGGCCTCGGCGGCGAGGCTCCCGACCTGGGATCCGACCAGCTCGCCGGCGGCGACCCGGCGGCGACCCTCGACCCACACGTCGGAGACGCAGCGCGCCGTGGCGCAGTAGACGAGCTGCTGGAAGGGGTCATGGATCGTGGCGAGCTCGGGCGTGTTGCCGTCGAGCAGCACCACGTCGGCCCGCTTGCCCGGCTCCAGCGATCCGATCTCGCCGTCGAGCCCAAGCGCGGCAGCGCCCTCAAGGGTGGCCATCCGGATCACTTCCTGGGCCGAGATCACGGCCGGATCCTTGTGCTCGACCTTCTGCAGCAGGCTGGTCGTCTTGAGCACGCCGAACATGTCCTGGTTGTCGTTGGAGGCGGCCCCGTCCGTTCCGAGTCCGATCTTGATCCCGGCCTCCCGCAGCCTCGGCACAGGGCAGACGCCCGAGCCGAGAATCATGTTCGCGACCGGGTTGTGGGCGACCGCGACCTCCTTCGAGGCGAGCAGGCCGATGTCGCCGCTGGTGCACCAGATGCAGTGGCCGGCGATCACCGGCACCTCGAGCAGGCCCATCCGCCCCGCGTGCTCGATCGTGCCATGCCCGTAACGGATCCGCGCTTCGGTGATCTCCTCGCGCACCTCGGCGAGGTGGGTGTGGACAGCCCAGCCGTGCTCGCGGCAGGCCGTCACGGTCCTCTCGAAGAGCTCGTCGGTGATGCCCAGCACGGTGCCGACACCCGCCCGGAACCCGAGCAGCGGTTCAGACTCGAGGCGCTGAGCGAGCGCCTCGTGCTCCGCCATGAAGGCGCCGGCGGCCGGCGCACCCTCGTAGGCGTTCTCGGCGCCGAAGCTGACGATGCCGCGCATGCCCATCTGAGCGAGCCCATCGACGGCGCCGAGCGAGACTTCCGCGCCGAGGTTGCGGTGGCAGCACATGTCATTGACGGTCGTGATCCCGCTGAGCAGCATCTCGGCCGCCTTCAGGCGGGTCCCGACCGCGACGTCGTCGCGCTCGATCACGCAGCCCGGGGGGTTGACGATCCGCTCGAACCACTCCCACAGCACGGCGTCCTCGCCCATCCCCGGAATCAGACACTCGGTCAGGTGCGTGTGCGCGTTGATCATTCCCGGCATCACGATGCCGTTGCCGTCGCCGACGACCTCGGCGTCGGGATGCGCGGCGGCGAGCTCAGCGTGGGCACCACTGGCGGCGACCTCGCCGCCCTCGAACAGCACCGCGCCGTCGCGGATCGCCCCGGCGCCTGGCTCCATCGTCAAAACCCAGGCGCCCCGGACCAGGATCGACTCGTTTGGCGCGTTCATCAGGAGCTGCCTCCGTCGGCGGCGCCATCTTCGCGGCGTTCCTCGTGGTACCAGGGCAGCAGCAGTCGCTCGAGCAGGCTGACGATCGCGAACAGGGCGATCCCGATCAGCGCGAGAACGATGATCACCGCGAACATCTCGGTGGTCGCGGTCTGGTTGTTGAGAACCAGGATCAGGTGACCGAGGCCCTCCGAGGCCCCGACCCACTCGGCGAAGACCGCACCGATCACCGAGAACGCAGCGGCGACCTTGAGCCCGCTGAAGATGAACGGCAGCGCCGCCGGCAGCTGCGCCATTCGGAAACGCTGCCAGGGCCCGGCCCGCAGCGTGCGCAGCAGCTTCAGCAGGTTGGGATCGACCGCTTTCAGCCCGTCGATCGTGTTGACGGCGATCGGAAAGAAGCTGACGAGAGCGATGACGATGATCTTCGGCCGAATGTCGAATCCCGTCCAGATCACGATGATCGGGGCGATCGCCGGGATCGGCACCATCTGCGAAACCACCAACCAGGGATAGATCGCGCGCTCGATCACCTTCGAGGTCCGGATCAGGATCGCCAGGCCGACGCCGACGAGGATCGCGACCGAGTAGCCGGCGAGGATTTCCTGGATCGTTACCCATGCGTTCTCGATCAGGATCGCGCGGGTCGTCCACAGCGCTTCGATGACCTGCGTGGGCTTCGGCAAAGAGGACTCGCGGATGTCGGAGACCGAGGCGTAGAGCTGCCAGAGGCCGAGCACGACGACCGCGAAGGCGATCGGGGCACCGATCCGCAAGAGGCGCTCGCGGCCCCGGCGGGGGCCCTGATCGCCGCGGGGGTTCCGGCGCACGCGCCAGCGCGCGGCGAGCGTGTCGGGAGCAGTCGGGCTCTGGGTGGAGCTAGACACCGACCGACCCCTCCTCCTCGAGGGCCGCGTAGAGCGGCTCCAAGAGCTGCTTCTTGTAGGCGACGAACTCCGGGGTGTCGGCGACCGCGTGCTCCCGTGGCCGCTCGAGGTCGATCTCGAGGCCGCGGACGATCCGCCCCGGACGGCCGGACATCACGTAGACGCGGTCGGAGAGGAAGACGGCCTCGTCCACGTCGTGGGTCACGAACAGCACCGTCTTGCTGTCGTCCTGCCAGATCTTCAAGAGCCATTCCTGCATCTGCGCGCGGGTCAGCGCGTCGAGAGCGCCGAAGGGCTCGTCGAGCAGCATCACCTCCCGGCCCGCGAGGAAGGTCCGGAGCAGCGCCGCGCGCTGGCGCATGCCGCCTGACAGCTTCGCCGGCCAGTGATCCTCGAACCCGTCGAGGCCGAAACGGGCGAACTGTGAGAGCGCCTGTTCGCGCGCCTCCTTTTTCGAGACCCCGTTGAGCTCGAGGCCCACGGTGGTGTTGTTGAGCACAGTTCGCCAGGGCATCAGCAGGTCGCGTTGCTGCATGTAGCCAATCCTCCCGAGCAGGTCGTCGGGCGCCCGGCCGTCGAGCAGGACCTGCCCGCTCGACGGCCGGATCAGCCCGGCGAGGATGTTGAACAGCGTCGACTTACCGCAGCCGCTGGGTCCGACGATCGAGACGAACTCGCCGTCCTTGATCACCAGATCGACGTCCCGCAGGGCGACGACTCCCTCGCCGTCGCCGTTGCCGAACGTCTTACACAGACCCTCGACGCGGAGCTTCGCTGTTGCATCCATTGCTTCGGATTTCCTCCCCTTACTCGCTTCCGCCGGCGTCGGGGACGAACTCGTTCGTCCCGTACCGATCGACGGTGATCTCCTCTTCGGCGAGACCGGTGTCGACCAGGAACGTCGAGAGTGCCTCGATGTTCTGCTCCTGGAATGCGCCGTAACTCGGCGCGTTCGCCTGGAACAGCGGCTCGTACGCGTCCAGCTGTGCCTGCTGGAGCTCCTCATCGAGCCCGATGTTCTCGGCCAGCAGCTGCTCGAGGCAGGCCGCCGGATCGGCGAGCGTGTCCTCGTAGCCCTTCACCGTGGCGTCGACGAACGCCGCCATCAGATCCGGATCCGACGAGATCGTCTCCTCGGTCGAGAACACGACCAGACCCGGGTACTGGGGACCGCCGTACTCGTCCAACGCGAACGAGGTGGTCGGGAACCCGTCGACCTCGATCTGGGTGCCGTCGGCAGCGATGAATCCGGTGAAGGCGTCGACCTTGCCGTTCTCCAGGTTCTGCACGCCGTTGAATCCGATCGTCACTGCCTCGACGCTCTCAGGGTCGCCACCGGCGTCACTGATAACCGTGTTGAGGATCGCGTCGTCGGACGGCACACCGGTGACTCCCACCGTCTTGCCGTCGAGCTGCGCCGGATCTGTGATCCCGGCCTCTTCGAGCGTGATCAGCCCGCCGAGCGGACGCTGCGTGAGAGCCATGATGCCCTTCGCGCCGCGGCCCTGGCCGATCTGATCAGCGACGTCGATGCCATCGGCGATGCCGAACTCGGCCTTCCCGGCGTCGATCAGCTTCAGCGTGTCGGCAGTCGAGGTCGGCTCGATGATCTCGAGGTTGATGTTGTTGTCCTCGTAGTAGCCGTTCCCGACCGCGCAGTAGATGCCCGTGTGGACCGCGTTGGGAACGAAGTCGAGCACCAGCGTCGCATCCGTCTCCTCGGCAAGAGCCACGCCCCCGGACGAGGTATCGCTACTTGTCGTGTCTCCCCCGTCACTGTCATCGTCCCCGCAAGCGGTCAGCGCCAAGGCACCGATCACGAGCAGGATGGCGGCGAGCATGGCACCCGGCCGCAGCCGGCCTCTCTCTTCAGCCATCTCGTACTCCTCTCTGTTGCGACGCCGAGGCGCCTGTGTGTTCTCTCTCCAGATCTCGTTCCAGGTCTCCGAAAGCCGTGCGCAGCCAGCGCCAGGCCCGGTCGGTCTCGGGTCCGTGCCAGTCGGCGCGCTTCGTCGCGGCGGCCGGATCGGGCGGGGAAACGCCGGCGGGGGACGCGAGAGCGACGCGGCAGCGCTCCTCGAGAAACCAGGCGCGGACTGCCGCCGCCGAGAGATCGGCGCCCGTCGCAAGCACGCCGTTGCCCCGCACGAGCAGGCAGTCGGCCGCGCCGAGCTCCGCCGCGAGGAGGCTTGCGGCGGGCTCAGAGGTGACCAGATCGAAGCCGTCGGCGAGCTCGACCTGACCCGCGAGACCGCCGAGGCCGTGCAGCATGGGCGGTGGCGCCGAATCGAGCCCGGCGTTGACCGCAGCCGGGGAGTGGGTGCGGCAGATCGCACCGAGATCGGGTCGGGCCTGGTAGACGGCGGCGTGCAACGGCCACTCGAGAGGCACGCCGTCGAGCTCCGGCACCACCTCTGCAGCCCGGGCGGGATCGGCGGGCAGGCTCAGAACCTCCTCCGCGGCCGCGGTCAGCAGCGGCGCCGTAGAGGTGATCAACAGTTGATCGCCGTCGCGGGCGGAGACGTGCCCGAAGGCCTGTACGAGGCCTGCGCGGGCGAGCAGCCGGGCGACGGCGGCGACCGCCTCAGGGGTGGCTGACAGGGGCCGATCCGCGGACAAGCTCTAGCTTCGCTCCCAGATCCGGATCGCCATCGAGGTCGGGTTGAAGGCGTTGCAGGCGCTCAGATCCTGCGGGCAGGCCGAGAGCGCCACCGTCAGGTCCTCGAGCACCTCGAGGTCGATCGAGGCGCCGGCGCCGTGCTCGGGCTCGTAGGTGACGATCGAGCCGTCCTCGTGCCGGTTGTTCATGAACACGTTCCAGCAGGCCTCACCGCGCAGGTCCCAGTCGGAGCCGTGCTGCGCGAGGGCCCGCTCGAGTGAGGTCAGACACGACGCGTGGCCCTCGACTTCGTAGTCGCGTTCGTAGCGCTCGGGGTCGCAGCAGGGCACGACAATGTCGTGGGTGCCGACATCGTCGCGGAGGATCCGCATCAGCGGCCGGCGGTGGTTGGAGAAGACCTCCTCACCGACCTGGGGCACGAAGTGGGTGATGCACGACAGCCAGTGCCCGGGCGACATGTACTCGCTCGGGTCGTCGCGCATGTAGGCCGCGAGGTCGCCGACCTGTTGGCCCTCGAGGTCGACGATCTGCAGGATCTGCCCGCGGTCGACATCGACGGCGCGCGCCTCGCGGGCGGGCACCTCGACCTCCTGCACGAGCTTGCCGGCTTCTTCGATCGCGCTCACGCGTTCACCACCTCTCCGTTGACCAACTCACAACTTCCTCCCGGGGCCGGCGTGTTCCGCGACCTCAGCGCTCGCACGGCGCCGTCGATGACGACCGCGCCGATGCCGGGCAGGTCCCCTCCCTCGATCGCGCTCAGCGGGTCCGTGAAAGCCGAGCCCAGCGGCGCGAAGAGGCAGACCACGTCCCCCGGGGCACCGACCTCGATCACGCCCTCCTCGCGGCCGAGGACGCGGGCGTTGTTGCCCGTCGCCATCGCCAGGGCGTCGGCTGCCGGGACTCCGCCGAGCGACGAAAGCTCGACCACGGTCTTGATCATCCCCAGCGGCATCATCCCGGTGCCGGTCGGGGTGTCGGTCGCGATCACTACGCGCTCGAGCGCGTCGCGCTCGCGGGCGAGCTCGAGGATCCGCAGGCTCGATCGCAGGTTCCCCGCCTGCACGAGCTGGATCACTCCGGGCGCATCGAAGAGCTTCGGCAGATCGGCGTCCGGAAGCGCGGTCGGGCCACCGTTGGCGTGGCCGATGATGTCGCAGCCCAGCTCGAGCACATCTTCGATCGTGACCGGCGAGGAGTCCGGGATCGAGGCGCCGCCGGTGTGGTTCATGACGACGAAGCCGGCCTCCTGCGCGGCTCGGACGAGGGGCGCCGCGTCCGCCTGGGAAGAGAAGGCGCCGAAGCCGACCTTGGCGAGGCCGACGCCGCGCTCCGCGAGCTCCGCGAAGTCCGAGGGCTCGAGCGTCGGCTCGATGATCACCGAGCCGGCCAGAACCTTGACGCCGCCGGGCCGGTACTCGCTGAAGGCGCGCTGCGCCGTGACCGCGAGCGCCTTGACGCCCTCGCGGTCGTGGGGCCGCCCCGGCAGATGGACCTCGGAGGCCGACATCATCATCGTCACGCCACCGTGCATCGAGGAGGCGATCCAGCCGAGCGCGGACTGGCGCGGTGTCCAGTCGCCGAAGACGACATGCACGTGGGAATCGATCAGGCCCGGGACGAGCACCGCGCCGCCGGCGTCGAGGACGGTGTCCGCGTCGCCGCCCGACTCGAGCGCGACGATCCGCCCGTCCTCGATCCGCAGCGCGTCGATCTGCTTCGGCTCGGCGCCGATCCGGCCGTTGACGACGGCTGCGATGTTGCGGATCTCGGTCGAGGCCATCAGCCGCCGGCACCCTCCCCGGCGCCCTCCATGGCGTCGAGCGCTTGCTCCTTCGTCTTGCCGCCGAGCCGGGCGTTGAGCCGTCCCCGCGAAGCCACCGCCCCGATCAAGACGATCTCGTCCGGAGCCGGAGCGTCGGCCACGAAGAGGGTGATCGTGTCGTAGTGCGAGCGCACCCAGATCTCGTCCTTGAAACAGAGCGGGACGTCGACCTGGGCGCCGGGGGCGCAGCGCTTCGTCGTCGAAGGCAGCCAGGCCGCGCCGCCGCCGAAGGCGTCCCGGAAGGGGTTGCCGAAGGTGGTCGTCTTGACCGCGTTACCGTGCTCCTGCTCGCCGGCGGTACCGATCAGCACGGCCTTGCCGTGGCTCTCGACCGGCGCGCCGAGGGCGGCGGCGCAGCGCTCACCGATCAAGGTGCCCAGTTCGGCGCTCGAGTCGATCAGCTCCGAGAGATCCTCGGAGTAGGGCTTGCCGGCATAGGGGTTGGCGAAGACGACCGCGGTCGCCGCCTTGCGCAGCGGCTCCCCGTCGGCGCGCCCGCCCTCGGCTCGGGTCTCCTCGACCACTGTCAGGACCTTGCGGATCTCCAGGCTCATGCCGTTGCCTCCTCGGTGCCCGCGGGCACCGGCTCGTCGGTGTTCGCGACGCCGGTCGGCGTGTGCTCGCCACAGGGCCGCTGGGGCAGTCCCTCGATGTAGGCGATCACCTCGTCGGTGCTCTTGACGTCGCCGTACTTCATCTGGATGTCGAAGAGGTTGACCTTGTGGGTCAGCTCGCCGCGGTCCCAGACGCACTCCTCGGGGACGACCGAGTGAAAGTTGTACTGGGCCGCATCGACCGCGCTCGCCCGCACGCAACCACTCGTCGTCGTGCCCGCGGTGATCACGGTGTCGGCGCCGAGGTAGATCAGGTAGTCGAGCAGGTGAGTGCCGTGGAAGGCGCTCGGCTTGTCCTTGACGAAGTACACGTCCTCCGGCTGCGGCGCGACCTCGGCGACGATCTCGTTGCCCTTCGAGCCCTTGATGTCGGAGGCATCGCTCGACCGCGTCGACTTCCAGTTCCAGGCGCCCTGATCGAAGCCGTCCGGCCGGCGGTCCATGCCGGTGTAGACGATCGGGACCTGGCGTTCGCGGGCCGCGGCGATCAACCGCTGCAGCTGCGCGATGCCGGCCCAGGAGCGCTCGCCGCACGAGTAGCGGTACTGCTTGATCGACTCGAGGATCGGCTCAGGACGATCGCCACAGAAGTTGTAGATCACGTCGACCACGAGCAGCACGGGGCGCTCGCCGAAGCCGCCGTCCTTGCCCCAGCCCGCGGCCTCGAAGACCTTGCGGTCGGTCTCGGGCAGGACGTCGTCCCAGACGGCCATCAGCTCACCACACCGATCGCGGCCTGCTCGTCGGCGACCCGCGGGCTGCCGGGTACCCGGCGCAGGTACTCGCCGTCGGCGCCGCCGATGAACTCCGGCTTCGACGCACCCTCGGGGAAGTGCGACATCTGCTTGCCGCGCAGGAAGGTGGCGACGCTCCAGCCGTGGATCTCGTGCCCGTCGAGGACGGTCCAGCCCGACCGCGTCAGGACCTGGTCGTTGGAGACCTTGACGGTGCGGTCGAGATCGACCGCGACGATATCGGCGTCCGCCCCGACCTCGAGCGAGCCCTTCCGTGGGTAGAGGCCGAAGATCTTCGCCGGGTTCTCACAGGCGATCTCGACCAGCCGCTCGAGCCGCAGCTTCTTCTGGTGCACGCCCTCGAGCATCACCGGCAGCAGCGCCTCGACCCGGGAGGTGAAGCCCGTCTTCAGCTCCCAGATGTTCTCGTGGTAGGAGGTCTCGTAGTCGCTCGGCTCCCAGGAGACGACGTGATCGGAGCCGATCGAGTTGATCACCCCGTTCTCGATCGCCGCCCAGATGTTCGGGTTGTTGGCGCGCGAGCGCAGCGGCACGTTGATCCGCCAGGCGTTGTGCTCGCCCTTGCCGAAGTGCAGCCAGTGCGGGCCGGTCTGGGCGTGGCAGGTGACGCCCCGCTGGCGCAGCTCGAGGATCTCCTCGTAGCTCTCCGGGGTGGTCGCATGCTGGATGTAGATCGGGCACCCGGTCTGCTCGGCGATGTACCCGTAGGTGCGGATGTGGTGCGCCTCGAGGAAGTGGGGCGAGCGGTCCGACCAGGCGGCCCAGTCGGTCCGGCCCTCGGCCCGCAGCCGCTTGTCGAAGATCCTCGCGATCTCCCAGTTCTCGCAGTGCATGCAGACCACGCCGGGATCGCCGAGCGCGGCGACGTTCTCCATCGTCACGTAGATCACGCCATCGTCGAAGCCGTGCCCGAGGCCCGCCCGGCGGCCGGGCCAGTGCGGCTCTGCCTCCGGGCTCATCGACTGCAGGTAGAGCTTGTAGCTGGTGACGCCGTGCTCGGCCGCGTACTCGGGAATCTCCTCGGCCTGCTGGTCGGTCTCGAGCATGTAGGTGAGGAAGATGTCGGTCGCCGCGTCGGAGTCGACGAGCGACGTGAAGTGCTCGAAGGGCTCGTGGAAGGAGACGACGTCGTCCGGCTGCACGTACTCGACGAACTCGGGGTCACCCAACCTCGTGGAGGGCGCATGGATCCCCCAGGTCGTGACGCCGGCCGTGACCGCTGCCCGTGACTCGGTCGCGAGATCGTCCTTCAGCGGCGAGTAGCAGCCGGGGTGCGACTCACTGTCGACGAGGCCCGGGATCAGATGCTGGCCGGTTGCGTCGTAGGTCTCGCGCGCCGGCGGCATCAGCTCCATCGCGGGCGACAGCCACGATCCGACCCTCGTCTACGGCGATCGCCAGACGCCGCGGCCCGGAGGGTGTGACGACCGTGCCGCCGGTGATTACGAGAGTCCACTTCTCGACTGCTCATTACTGTTCCTCCTGGGGTGCGCTTGCCGATCCGGCGGGCGCGGCCCTGTCGTTCGTTGTCGCTGGGTCAGGTTCTGATTCGGCCCCCCCGATCGAGCGCGCGAGATCGCGCAGCCGGCGGCCGACGGCCGGCAACTGTTCCTCCGGAAGCTGGCTCGGAAAGCCGAGCGCCAGCAGCACGGCCTCGGGCTCGCCGTCGTGGCCGCTCACGGTGGCGGCGGCGGCGTTGTTCTGGTTGAGCTCGCCCCGACTCGTCGCCCAGCCGCGCTCGCGCACTACATCGACGTCGGCGGAGAGGCGATCGGGGTCGGTGATCGTCTGCTCGGTGAAGGCGGGCAGCTCGGTGCCACGGATCAGGCGCTCGGCCTGCTCCGGCGGCTGGGCAGCCAGCAGGCACTTGCCGAGGGCGCCGTCGAAGATCCCGAACTGGCTGCCGACCGTGATCCCCACGTGCATGTCCTCGGGCGGGTAGAAGCGGTCGACGATCTGCAGCCGGTCGTCGCGGATCGGCTGCGCGACCGCGAACGAGAGGCCGTGCTCGGCCGCCAGCGGCGCCAGGGCGTCGATCGCGAGTGAGACCGTGCGGGTCTGGCGGGCCGCCGTGGCGCCGAGAGCGATCAGCGCAGGGCCCAGGCGGAATTCGCGGCTGCGCCCGTCGCGTCGCAGGGCGCCCTCCTCGACGAGCGCGCCGAGCAGGTTGTGCATCGTGCTCTTCGAGATCCCGACCTCGCGGACGAGCTCGACCTGTGTCATGCCGCCGCCGCGGCGCTGCAGCGTCTCGAGCACGGCGAAGGCGGAGCGCACCGCAGGGACCCTGTGCCCGTCAGCCATCGCCGAGCTCCTCGGGGCCGGGGCGGAAGCGGCGCAAGACGATCGTCTTCTCACGCGAGAGCTCCTCGATCGTGTAGCCAAGGCCCTCGCGCGCCGCGGCCGGAGAGCTTCACCCCGCCGAAGGGGATCACCGGCGGCCGGTAGTTGTCGCTGCCGTTGATGACCACCCCGCCGGTCTCGAGTCGGTCGGCGATCGCGAAGGCGCGCTGCACGTCGGCGCTGAAGACGCTGCCCATCAATCCGTAAGAGGACGAGTTGGCGACGCTGACCGCGTGCTGGTCGTCCTCTACGGGAATCAGGTTGAAGACCGGCCCGAAGATCTCCTCGTCGCGAGCGACGTCCGCCCGCTCCGGCGTCCCGGCGAGTACCGCCGGCGCGAAGTAGGGCCCGGACGCCTCGCTCTCGCCGGCGATCAGCGTGGCGCCCTGCTCGAGCGCGGTCTGCACCTGCGAGGCGACGCGATCGGCGGCGCCGGCGTTGATCAGCGGCCCGACGGTGACCTCGGCGTCGGTCGCCGGGCCTACCGTCTGCTCAGCGGCGGCCGCCGCGAGCCGTTCAGCGAGCTGATCGTGCAGGGACGTGTGGACGAGGATCCGCTTGGTCGCCGAGCAGGCCTGGCCGTTCATCATCAGCCGGCCACGGGTCGCCTCCGCGACGACGAGATCGAGATCGGCGTCGGCCCGGACGATCGAGGCGTTGTTGCCGCCCAGCTCGAGATGTAGCGGGCGCAGAGTCCGGGCGCTCGCCTCGGCAATCGCGATCCCCGCCGCGGTCGAGCCGGTCAGCGAGATCGCGTCGACGCCGACGTCGCCGGCGAGCGCGGCGCCGACGTCGCGGTCGCCGGTGACGAGGGCGAACGCGCCGCTCGGCACACCCGCCTGGACGATCGCCCGGTGGAAGCGGGTCACGACGAGCGGATCCTCGAAGGGCGCCTTGGCGAGCACCGCGTTGCCGGCGACCAACGCCGCCGCGCACTTCTCGACGAACAGCTCGACGGGGAAGTTGAAGGGGAGGATCGCGGCCACGACGCCGCAGCGGCACCCGGCGGGTGATCGCCAGGTCCTGCTCCGTTCCCGGGTTGCCCTCGGTCGGTAACACCCGGCCGCCGGTACGGCGGGCCTCGAAGGCGTTGCCGCGCAGCAACCCGATCGACGCGCGAATCTCGAACTCCGACTGCGCCAGCGGCTTGCCGGACTCGGCGGCGAGCAGGCGGCTCAGCTCTTCGGCCTCGCCGATGAGCGCGTCGGCGGCCCGCTCGAGCGCCGCCGCCCGCTCGGTGAGCGGCAGCCGCGACCACGGACCAAAAGCCTGTTGGGCCTCAGCGACGAGGGCCGGAACCGCCTCCGGGTTGGTCAGGACGACCGCGCCCAGATCCTCGCTCCCGGTCGGGCCTCTTACAGTGTGTTCATTCTGTTGAACATCGTTCACTGGAGTGGACGGATTCCTATCACACGCTGTCCCGCCTGCGTCAGGCCCTCTGGAAACCGCTTGTAGATGGGATGCAGGGGCCCGCACCGCAACAGCGGCGCTGACCGTTCCGCTGCGGTGGGGGCCCCTTGGCCGGGCGCCGCCCGGCGTGATCGAGGGCCGTCGAGGGCGCCCGACCGACCGGCCCCGGGGGGCCTACTCGCCGTACGGGTAGGCGCCGGCGCGGCTCGCGCTGAGCTCGCCGTAGAGCTCCGGCCGGCCGGCGCGCAGCAGCCCCGGCAGCGAGCGGAACGGCTTCGGCTTCGCCATCGAGTCGTCGTGGGCGCGCAGCCAGCGGCCGCGAGCCAGGTCGAGCTCGCCGTCGACCAGCGAGCCGCCGTCGCGTCCGTCCGCAACCAGCTCCTCGGGCCCGGCGATCAGGCCGTGAGCGGCCTCGCCCTCGAGTCGGCTGTGAGTCATCAGCACGAAGCAGTTGTTCTCGATCGCCCGCGCCCGCGTGATCAGCCGCCAGTTCTCGGCGACCTCGGCGAAACCGCCGCCGGCCGGTGCGAGGATCAGCTCAGCGCCACGCAGGGCGAGGATTCGAGAGACCTCGGGCAGCCAGAGCTCCGAGCAGACGGCGATCCCGACCGTGAGTGGGCCCAGCCGGGCGAGTCCGAGCTCCGGCCCAGGCGCGACCCGGGCACCGTGCAGGACCGGGTGCACGTCCCCCGTGGCGGGATGGGCGCGGACATAGCGCAGAACCCGCTCGCCCTCGCGGTCGAACAGGTAGACGACGACGTGGATGCGCTCGTCCCGGCGCTCGAGTCGCGACCAGCAGAGCGCGATCCCGGCCTCGCGGGCAGCGGCGGCGAGCCGCGGCTCCGGGTCCTCGCCGCGCGCGTCGGGTCGCATCGGGCCAGGGAAGACCTCCGGCATCAGCAGCAACTCGGCGCCCCGCTCAGCAGCAGCGGCCGCCGCCGCCAGTGCCTGTGAGGTGGTCGCCTCGAGATCGGCTGGATCGGCGACCTCCGGCTGCAGGATCGCGGCCCGGAGGCGATCGGGTGCCACGGGTTGGCTCACCCCTCGCCCTCCGAGCTCTCGGGGTTGAAGTAGTGGACGCGCTCGGGCTCGATCCGGCAGATCACGCGGACGTCACCGGGCGCGCTGTACCGGTAGCGAGGCTCGCCGAGGTAGCGCTGGGCGAGGGTGTCGAGATGCGCTGCGGCGCCGTCGGTCGTGATCTCGCGCACGCGACCGCGCACGGCGACGGTCTCATACGGGTTCTCGCGATTGGCGACGCCGAGCGCGACCCGCGAATCGCGGCGGATGTTGCGCAGCTTGAGCCGTCCTTCGAGCGTGTTGACGACCGGCGTCAGGCCGTCGATGTCGACCCAGAGCGCGGTCAGCTGCGGCGCCCCATCGTCCATCAGAGTCGCCAGCCAGCCCAGGTTCGGACCGCTGAACAGATGCCGGGCCGACTCCGGGATCCGCTCACTCATCGCTCCGCCGTTCGCATCGCGGTCGAGACGATACGGGACATGGCAAGCCACCCCGGGTGGGCCGCGCGCTGAGGCCGGCCGGTCTCGAAGCCCTCGATCGGCCCGCCCTCGCGACTCGGGTTGAGCAGGCTGATCGGCCGCATCAGGCCGGGCTATGTCAGATCCACGGCCCGACGCGCGACGAACAACCCATGTGGATCTTCACCACCCAGGGCTTCTACAGCGCCGTCGCCCACCGCGACCATCCGGACAAGCTGATCGTCCGCGCCCGGACCCGCGAGGACATCGAGGCGCTTCGGACGCAGATCCCCGACGCTCGAGCCATTCGAGGACCCCAGCGCCGACTACCGCCACCGCGCCATCGTCGCCCGCGAAGAGTGGATCGCCGCCCTCGCCCTACTCGCCGCCGAGCTCGACTACGACAACTTCAAGCAGGCCGTGTCCGAGCGCCAGGGCTACGAGCGCGCCCGCCTCTACGGCCACGTCTGGGGCGAACTTCTCGGCCTGCAGGCGTCAGATCAGGAGCCTTCCGGCTGACTCTCTAGGTGGAGAGAAAGCGACGGGAGGACCTATGGACGACGACTTCGACGAGGAGGAGCTGAACAAGCTCTACGAGAGCCTGCAGGCCGAGGAGCAGGCCCAGGATGCCGGCGTGCCCACGCCGCGCCTGCGCGCCACCTATCGCAACGCGAGGCTCCTGCTCACCCCCCACAGCGACATCCTCGCCGGCGACGGGCCGGTCCTGACGATGGTCGCCGAGAACGGCGACCGCAACGTGGTCATCGCCAACCTCTCCGAGGCCGAGGACGAACGCGACGGCCACAGCTCCTGGGAGCTCACCGTCACTCCGCTGACCGACGGCGGGCTCACCGCCGCAAGCGAGCGCGCGCTGCTCGCCTGGGCCGAGCACGTCGGCTACCGCCGCGCCTGGCTGCCCGACCGCGTGGTCGACCTCGGCGCCCGTCCCCACTCGCGCTCGATCGCCGAGGTCCGCTGCGACAGCTGCGGCCAGTTCTGGCGTCACAGCGGCTGGGACTTCTGGACGAACGTCGCCGAGCGGCGCAGCTTCCCGACGTTCTGCCTGCTCTGCGGCGGCGACCTCCCGGCCTGGAGAGTTCGCCGCATCGCGCGGAGGCGGCGTTCCGTCCCGCCCCGCTGAGACACGGCGGGAGCGAGCCGGCGAGCGGCAGCAGGCGAAGCCGGAGGACGAGCGTGGCTGACCGCGAGCGCCGGCCCGAGAGCGACCCCGACACCGACGAACGCGCCTGGGACCCCGAGGACATCGTCATCTACATGAAGGGCGAGGGCGTCGCCTGGATCCCGGTCAGCAAACGCACCCCGACCGCACAGGCGGCGATCGAGGTCCTCCGCGAGCACGACTCCGGCGAGCCCTGGCGGCCCGCCGGTCGCGAGCACCTAACCCCGGAGCATCGAACCCCCGACAAGTCGGGCAGCTCGGCGTGGACGACCGGCGGCGACGACCCGCCCGCGCTGGAGTTCTGGCGCCTGCTCGACATCGAGGCCGAGTGGTTCCATGACACCTGGGAGTGGGTGCGCAATCCCCACTTCGCAGGGATCACGACAGAAGGTCCCGCCCCCAGAGGCCGACGACATATGGTGACCGCAGCGAGCCAGCCCGAGATGAGCGTCGCCGAACCGACATCCGAGACCGAGGGGCGGAGCCCGAGCTCCCCCGCCTCTCCCCCAGCCCGCTCTACAACCTGCTCAAGCCGAGCCGCTGCGACCTGCGCGAGTGGCTCAAGAGCCACGACTACGAGGAGGAGCCGCCGGCGCCTTCCGCGAGCTGCTCTTCGAGATGGGCCACGAGCACGAGCACCGCCACCTGCGGCGCTTCCCGGCGCGATCGACATCGCGCTAGCTGCCGCGCGAGCAGCAGGACCGAGGCTCACCGCCGAGGAGCTCCGCGCCAACGACCGCGTCATCTACCAGGGCGAGCTCCGCGCCCGCACCACCCTCGCCGGCACCGAGGTCGAGATCGTCGGCCACCCCGACTTCCTGCTCCCCGCCCGCGACGGCTACGCGATCCGCGACTCGAAGCTCAACCGCTCGGTCAGCGAGTACATCCGCATGCAGCTGCTCACCTACGGCTGGCTCTACGAGCAGACCACCGGCGAGCCGCCGGTCGCGCTGCAGGTCCACTCCGGCTCGGGCGAGATCTTCGACGTCCCCTACGAGGGAGCTCGAGGAGGCGCTCGCCCTGCTCGAGCGGATGCTCGAGCTGCGGCTCAGCGACGAGCGCCCGCTCGAGTACGTCGGCGCCTCGAAGTGCTCGGGCTGCGGCTTCCGCGCAGCACTGCTGGCCGCAGGCGATCGAGCGCAAGGAGGTCGGCCTGATGCCCGGGGTCGACCGCGGCCTGATCGACCAGCTCCACGCCGACGGCACCCACACCGTCGATCAGCTGCTCGAGCGCTTCGACGAGGACTCGCTCGCCGCCTTCGAGCGCCCGCGCGGCGGCCGCATGCAGCCCGGTCGGCGAGGCGGCGCCGAGCGGATCCTGAAGAGCGCCGAGGCCCACCAGCGCGGCGAGCCGGTGCTGCTCGCAGAAGCCCGAGCTGCCCGACGCGAAGACCTGGGTCATGTTCGACCTCGAGGGCATGCCCGCCACGCCTCGACCGACATCGAGAAGATCTACATCTGGGGCCTGCAGCTCTTCGGCGAGGACGCCGGCCCCTTCCGCCCCGCCCTCGCCGGCTTCGGCGCCGACGGCGACCGCGAGGGCTGGCACGCCTTCCTCGCCGAGTGCGACTCGATCTTCAGCGAGCACGGCGACCTCCCGTTCGTGCACTGGGCGACGTACGAGCGGGTCAAGATCGACATGTACATCAGCCGCTACGGCGACGACCAGACGGGCACCGCCGCCCGGGTCAAGGAGAACCTGCTCGACCTGCTGCCGATCACGCGTGCAGCGGTCGCCGTACCGCTATCGAGCTACAGCCTCAAGGACGTCGAGACGCTGACCGGCTACGAGCGCCAGCTGGAGGAGTACGGCGGCGACTGGTCGATGGCGAAGTACATCGAGGCGACGGAGACGCGGACGACGGGCCGAGCGCGAGGCGCTCATGGGCGAGATCCTCGACTACAACCGCGAGGATCTGGAGGCGACCTGGGCGGTGCTGGGGTGGTTGCAAGCGCTGGCCCGCACTGCCAGGATCTAACCTGGTCAGTCTTTCGGCCCGCCGAACTCGTCGCACTTGGTTCCTTTGGCGCCCAAACTACGGGGCTCGGCAACTTCGGCAGCGCGGCGCACCGACAAGTGCTCGGAGTGGGCTAACCCAAACAAGGACCGAGCCTCGGTCTCATGCCGCCGTAGGGTGCGCAGCCTTGCTCTTTGCTGAAGCCCGGTAGCGACTCAGGAGGTGATCGGTGAGTCGCAGTATGTGCTTCGGGGTGTTCTGCAGTTCATTCCACGGCATCCGGTCTCCGTTGGAGAATCTCCAACTCGCCCTCATCCAGTGGCACTCGTCGGCGATCAAATCGAGTTCGCTAGGCGAACTCCTCACTGGTCGGGATCAAGCCCTCGCCCAGCACGTAGACAATCTCATCCATCAGGCACCCCATGCTCACGATGCCGACGCCGTGCACTAGCCGCGACCGCCGCGGCGACTCATTCCAGGCCTCAGGAAAGCACTCCGCGACCGCTTTCCCAGTAGGCCTTGAGCATCTCAAGCATCGATTCGGTGTCGCCATCAGCGACATCGGAATCGAAGTACGCATAGAGAGCGCCATCCTCGAGACTCGCAGCGAGCATCTTCAGGATCGAGTTGTCCTTGATCGTCCCGCCGACCGTGGTTGGCGTGCGGATCATCCCGCGTGAGCGGTGAGTCATCGTCGAAGTTGAGTCGTTCGAGCAGCAGGGCGGGATAGCGCCGCCGGAGTAGCGCGATCGGAAGGTCCGCTTCTGGCGTTGACGGCAGCAATTCGTGGATGAGGCCCTTTGGGAAGCGGCTTGGTGGAGTTCACCAAGATGAACTGCGAACGCTGCTCCGCCACGCTGTCGGTGATGAACGCCGTTACGAAGACCGGAAAGCCCTCGACGTCGGCTTCACGGAGCGCCGCGGAGCGTTGCTGGCCATCGACGACCCACCCCGGCTTCTCCTCGTCGGCCAGTTCAGATCGTCGACTGGGATCACGATCTCCCCGTGGACGACTCTTCGGTCCCCGCGGCTGACCTGGCGTCCGCTTGAACCGCACCCGTTTGTCGAACGCGACGACCAGTGCGTTGGGCAGGATAGCGTCCGTCGGACTCGAGATACCGCTTGATCGCCTTGATGTGCGCGAGGGCCTCCGGGCGCTGGTAGCCGCCGAGTTCCTGCCCTTCGTCGCGATGGACCCGCGAAACGGTCGTAAAGCTGCGGCAGTTGCTTGCCGTCGACCGCAAAGCTGTAGAGCGTCGCTCGCCCTGCTTGACCGCCAGGGCCGGGAATCTGAGTCTGCTGCCTTGCCATCATCCGTCGATCCTATGCCGCCCTAACCAGATCGACTGGCTCGCGCGCGGCTCAGACGCTCGCTCCAGGCGGCCGCGCAAACACGTAAAGGTTGTGAAACCCACGGCGCTTGTTGCGCTCGGTGCCGCGAAACAGCAGCGACGTGGATCCCGACGATCGCGACAGACCTCGCACTTGCACTCTTTCCAGGGCTTCGCCTTGAGGACTTCGCGATAGGTCTGCGCTGCGATCCTTCTCGCCGTCGTGGAGCATCTCGTAGGCGCGAAGCGCGGCCACGGCCTCGTCGAGGTCGACCGTCGCCGCGGTCATAGCCGATCAGCGCGCTCGCAGTGCTTCGCCCTCCAGCTGCGAGCGCCAGTTCCTGGTGGATCTGGCCGGAGCGAATCCGCGCCTGAAGCTTCGCGTTTCCCTCGACCTGCGGAACTCGCAGGGCGACGTACGTGCGCTCATCGAGCGTGTAGTAGTTGTCGCGGTCGTCCTTGAACGCCTGCCGAAAGGGCGAGGTGCTGTCGAAACTGGTCGCTCCGTAGCGCTCGAACTCGGGGACGCTGCTCGCAGCGGGTGACTCCCAAGCAGGTGCAGTTCAGTGTCCGGCCTTCCGGACGCTGTCGACGGCTTCCATGACCGCGAGGATCTCGGGCGTCTTCAGAGGCACCAGGCCACCAATGGCGATACGCGAGTAGCCGATCGCTCTGCAGCTTCTCGGACCGCCTCGTGCGTAGGTGTCGGGACTCCATCCCTGCGCGACGCCGACCGGCTCGAAGCTGCAGCCGCGCTCGCGGTGGCGATCGCAAGAACGTCCTTCGCGAGCTTCAGCGTGAGTTCGTAGCGCTCCTGCCAGGGCGAGTCGACCAGCTCCAGTTGCTCATCGTCCTCTGATAGACGGGAATGACGTGATCGACCGAGACGCCGGCGTCGAAGCCGAGCGTGCTTCGTAGAAGTCGATCACCTCGTCGACCGAGTAAGGCGGGATCGTCTTCGTTCGATGTAGGTGAAGGCACCGCAGTCACCCAGCGTCTCGATCCGCGGACCGCGGCACTCGTCGAGTCGGAAGAACTCGCGAACGCCGACCCGGTAGAAGCGCTGGCGCTGCTGGGCGCTGTAGCTGCCCGCGCCGCCGTAGCGGTCGATCATGGCCTTCGAGACGAGCAGTCCCTGGTACGGCGACGCGTGCGAAGACCTCGTGCGCGTAGCGGTCGTCGCGCTGGCGCACCCGCAGCGGCGAACGCTCTTCGGTGTCGAAGTCGAAGCTCGGATCGATCTGATCCTGGCTGTCGGGGAAGTAGAACCTCACGCTACGCCATCGCCGCCAGCTCGCCCTGCACTCATCGAGCAGCTCCGAGTCAGATCGAGCAACTTGGCGTCCGTCCGAGCGACTCTGCGATCAGCTCCGGCCGCCGCGAGCGCCTTCAGGATCCGGCGCGCCGATCTCGCCCTTGAGGCCGACGAGGCCGCACGAAAACTCGCGCGCCTCGGCCTTGCCAGACGGCACACGATCGACGAGGCCTCGATCCCCGGAAGCGCTCGCGCCGCAGCGTCGCCACAGAAGACCAGGGTCGGACCGCCCAAGCCGCTCATCTTCGAGCAACCGCGACGGTCCGCAGGTAGTCGGCTCCGAGCAGAACCAGAGCGAGCGCGTACGGCTCCGCGAGCACGTCGACGCATCGGCCGTCGGCAATCCGAGGCGCTCGGCGTGCGCGTCGAGATCGCGTCGTCGGGAGGCTCGCGAAGGTGGCGTCGTAGGCGCTCGAGCAGCTCGATCGCCGCTGACAAGCCGTAGGCCGGCCGAGAGGATGCGGAGATCCAGTTCGACGCGCCAGGCCGAGCTTGCCCGAAACGCGCGTACGCCCTCGCATCAGGCGCCGGTGCTGCTCGCCGGAGTAGAGCTCCTCGGCGGCGACCGGGCCGGGTCTGGCCGCGCCGACGCCTTCAGGCTCGTGCACGAAGTGATCGACGACGACCCGGTCGTTAGCCATTGGCGCGGCTCCCAGCGAACCTCAGCAACCGCGCTGTGGTCGTGGATGCTCTCCTGGTTGAGTCGCCGCACACGGGCGCGCGCGACGCGGACGTCGTCACGAAGTGCGACGACCACATCGCGCACGATGTCCTCGACGAACGCCGGGTTGTCGTAGGCCTGCATCGTCACCGCGCGCTCGTCGGTGCGCTTCAGCAGGGAGTAGATCGGCGCCGATCCGGCGTCCTCCGCGATCTGCGATCAGGTCCTCGAACCAGATCCCCGCGGCTTCGCCGGCGGACCACGGACTGGTCGCCTCGATCTCGACGTATCCGCGCTGGTTGTGAGCGCCGTAGTCGCTGATCTCCTTGCTGCAGGGACAGAGGCTGGTAACCGGCACGCGCACGCCGACCTCGAGAGCGTCGTGCTCATCCGCCTGGCGACGGCCTCGAGCGTACCCTCGTAGCGGACCATCGCGGCCAGCCCGCTGACCGGAGCCGTCGCGACGAGGAAATAGGGGAAGCCGAACGTGACCCGCGCCGGCTCGGTCTCGAGACGCGTCGCAGACCTCCTCGCGACAGTCGTCGAGGCGACTCGGCTCAATCGCTCGGCTTGCGCGTCGAGAACCTCGACGAAGCGGCTCATGTGGGTTCCGCGAACATGCTTCGGCGAGAGCTCGACCGTCATCTCGCACTCGGCGACCGTGCTGCTGCACGTACCCATCCGTCCCGACACCCCGATCGGATAGCGGAGATCCTCGATCCCGACCTCGTTGATCGAGAACGTCGCGCGCATCAGCCGACGCCTGGACGTCGGGACGCGCCAGTTCGCGATCGACTGCGGCCGCCAGCTCACCTCGACCTCCCCCCGATAGAAGCAACCGGAGGTGCAGGTCTCGCGGACGACCACCTCGGCAAGTCCGTCGAGGTCGTCGCGAGTCGCTCCCAGATCCAACGGGCCAGGTTCTCGCTCGTCGGGATTCTCGAGACCCGGGACCTCGTTCAGGTAGTTGTGATCGAGCACCTCGTGCAGGGGCTTCCACGCCTGCCTTGATCTCGGCGAAATCGACCACCCAGCCCGTGTCTCTCGCCGACCGCGCCCGCCGACTCGAACCTCGACCCGATACGAGTGGCCGTGAAGGCGCGAGCACTTGTGGTCGTCGGGCACGAACGGCAGGCGATGGGCCGCCTCGAACGTGAACTCCCGGAAGATCTCCGCCTGAGCGCGGTCGCCTGGCCCTCGACGACGTCGACTGGTCTCGGCTTGATCGTGATCTCGCTCATACGCCCGTCGCATCTCCCCAGGCGATCACGTGGAGTTGGGGCAGAACTCGCGCATCGGCCGAGGTCCGGATCGCCGGCCACCGCTTTCGCAGAGCCAGCGGTAGCGCGGCCCCGACCGCGTCTCGAAGGTCCGGCGGGCGACGGACCGGCGTGCCGGCCGACAGATAGAGAGGAACGTCCGGGAACCGGCCCGCGATCGCCTTGGCCCAGCGAAGATCGGCCTCGTCGAAGCACACCATCTTCAGGACCGACCGATCGGAAGGCTTCGCGGCCGGCCATGCTCCATGAACGCCTCGAACTGCGCCAGTGCTTGGCCGTCGCCATCCCCGACGAGGGGGGCTTCGGCGACACCGTCAGCCGGTCGACGTCGCGAAGCCAGTCGCGCCAAACCGAGCCCTGAGTCTCGACCGCGACCTTGGGCCGTCGCGTCTGAAGTCGCTCGACGAGCTCGCCGAGTTCGTGGAGCGCAGGGTTGCCGCCGCTCAGGATCACCCACCCGCGCGCCCCGTCGAGCGCAGCCACGTTCAGCCGACGATCTCGCCTGCGCTCATCCGCGTCGAGTTCGCGCGTACCTGCGCCGGTTCGACCGCGTACATCGTGTCGCACCAACTAGCAGCGGAAGTCGCAGCCACCGAGGCGGACGAAGTAGCACGGCAGTCCCGCCTCGGCGCCCTCCCCCTGGATCGTCGGTCCGAAGATCTCGATGACGGGCAAGGTCTTCGCCTCGCCTCTGGCTGTCGCAGGGCCGTCGCCATGGCGCGTCCTAGGCCGCCGCCTGCGGCTGATAGGGAGCGGGATCGGTCATGCCGTTCTCGGCGAAGCCCTTGAGACGCAGAAGGCACGAGTCGCACGCACCGCAGGCCTCGCCGGCCGGCGACGGGTCGTAGCAACTGCGCGTGATCGAGTAGTCGACGCCGAGTTCGAGACCCTTGGCGAC